>NZ_JAMOKM010000040.1:0-9242 GCF_023656665.1 Parabacteroides sp. B2-S-102
CGGAAAGAGTAGGTATAGACGAGAAAGTATTACTCGAAAAACGGATTACAAGATACAAACGTGAATTAGAACGAATTACAGGCACACATATAGAAATTGGCAATGCATGTGTTCCATAGAAGATACATTGGCATAGGCTTCCTCAACGATAAAGTATTTGAAATAATATACGGTAGCCCCGTCGCGGATGGAATTGAAAACCAGAGCGGAGACACCTGCTCCCAATAGTATCCACCAAGGCTTGTTGCGCAATAGGTCTCTCAAGTCATCTTTTAACGAGCCTTGTTGCTCTTTAATCGGTTTTACCCGTTCTTTTGTCCATGCGAAACATCCATAAAAGAGAATGGCGCACAGGATAGCGATAACTACGACCGCTAGGGTCCATCCATGTTGTTGATCCGCCAATTCATCGCTATTTCCGCTAAAGAAACGCACCATCGGCATGAATAGCAACAGGGCTATAAAACTGCCGATATAGGCGAATACCATGCGGTACGTAGAAAGGGTATTACGGTCTTGCGGCAATGGACTCATTACTCCAAGCAAGGATGCGTAAGGCACGTTTATGGCGGAGTACACCATCATCATCAAGGAATAGGTGATATAGGCATAGATCAAATTACCTGTTTGTCCGAAAGAAGGAGTCGTGAAAGTGAGCACTCCGATAGCGGCGAACGGGATCGCCAGCCAAAGCAAATAAGGGCGAAATTTTCCCCAGCGTGTTTGCGTACGATCCGCCGCGACGCCGACAATCGGGTCAAAGACCGAGTCCCATATACGAGTTATCAAGAACATCGTACCTACGGCTGCTGCCGGTAATCCGAATACGTCCGTATAGAAAATCATCAAGTAAGCGCCAAACAGTTTCCAGAACATGGACGATGCCATGTCCCCGAAACCGTAGCCTATCTTCTCTGTTAGTTTAATCATATGAGTGGTTTTTGTAGGTTATTTCAGGAGTGGAAGATTTCGATCGATCAGCTTTTTCAGCGTCTCGACAGATGCGGTCGTAGTCAGCCCGTCGGCCGGAGTGTTCATGCAGTAATCTACCAATTTATCGATTGTGGATACAGCCACGTGCATACGGGTATCGGAGGATGCGTAGTAAATATATACGGTTCCATCCTCATCCGCGATCCATCCGTTAGAGAATAAAACGTTGGATACATCGCCGATCCGTTCCTCATTTTCCGGAGCCATGAAATAGCCGGCGGGTGTGGCGATAGGTCTCGTGGGATCTTCCAACGCGGTCATATACATATAAAGCACGTAACGTAATCCGGCGGCGCATCCCCGTACGCCATGGGCGAGATGTAACCAGCCTCTCGGTGTTTTGATCGGGTGGGGGCCTTCGCCATTTTTCACTTCCTTGATCGTATGGTAGTAACGTTGGTCGATGATGGTTTCTTCCTTGACTTCGGCGTGCGTGATATCATCAATCAAGGCCCATCCGATACCACCGCCACTTCCCGCGTCGATAAATCCGTCTTGGGGGCGGGTGTAAAGGGCATATTTACCATTTACGAATTCTGGGTGTAATACGACGTTACGTTGTTGGCTCTTGGTCTTTAAATCCGGGAGACGTTCCCAGTTTCTCAAGTCTTTTGTCCGGGCGATAGCTGCCGTGGCGGTTGCCGAGGATAGATCTCCGGGAGCTGCGTTCGGGTCATGGCGCTCGGCGCAAAAGATTCCGTAAACCCAGCCGTCTTCATGAGCGGTTAGGCGCATGTCGTAAATATTCGTGGCCGGGACAAGATCGTCCGGCATGGTTACCGGGTAATCCCAAAAACGGAAATTGTCTACTCCGTTCGGGCTTTCGGCTACGGCGAAGAAGGATTTACGGTCGCTTCCTTCTACACGTACCATTAATATATATTTACCATTCCATTTGATTGCGCCGGAGTTCATGGTTGCGTTCATGCCGATGCGTTCCATCAAGTAGGGGTTTGTCTTTTCATTTAAGTCATATCTCCAGAAGATCGGGGTATGTGCGGCTGTCAGTACAGGGTGTTGATAACGGGTGAAGATTCCGTTTCCGTCTTCTAAAGGGATATTTTTCCGGCTTAACAAGGTTTCGTGTTTAGCGAAGAGTTCGTTTACTTTTTCTTGAAATTGTTCCATGATGTTTTTGCTTTAAATGATATTATCAGATGGTGGGAGACGGGGCACGCCCCGTCTCTACAACTGGATATGACGTGATTTATCTGGTTATGTATGATGTTATTTATATAGGTTGATATCGGAGGCGAACAATGTTTTCGGATTTTCAAAGAACTTCTTGAAATCCTCGGCAGAGGCTTGTCCGGGATAAGGGCCAAAGAAGTGAGTGACTTTTTCACGGGCGTTTCTCCATACCAATACATAAGCGACCGGATATTTCTCCATGGCAGGCAGCAGGGTTCCCGTCCACCATGTGGAGTCTGGTATCCCTTCGTAGCCGGTCTCCGTGACCGCTATGATCTTATGGTTGGCTTTGCCTATGCTGTCTATTACTGAAAGACTGGTATCCATGCTTTTCAAGAAGAAATCCTTATCTTCCCGTTGGTAAGCGTCGAAGCCTAGGACGTCGATCAAGTCATGTCCGGGGTAACGTTCCAGATAAGACGCTTGATCCTGCGGCTCTGTACCTGTGGAATAAGCGTATACGATCTGGTCTGTTGCTCCGTGAGCGTTTAGATAATCGGCGGTCATTCGCCATAGCGCCTTGTATTCATCCGTGATACATAAATTCTGTCCCCACCAGAACCAACTTCCGGTGTGTTCGTGCCAAGGACGGAATAGGACGGGAATCTTGGTGCCATCGCTTGTTTTCAAGGAAAGGATGAAATCATTCACTTTGCCTAGCCAACTTTGGAATTTCTCATAGTTCTCCCCTTCCGGAAGGATCGATTTCACGACAGCATGGTCTGATACGTCCCAAGCGTCCCCTCCGGTTTTAGGGTTACGGGGATGCCAACTTAAAGATACCAAGCCTCCCCGGTTATATTGGTTGATGATTTCCTTGCGTATTTTCTCGAAAGGTACTTTATCAAGGCTTTTATCTCCCCCGAGTTCGATCTCTCCAAGATCAAAGCTGATAACGGCCGGATAATCGCCGCATACTTTTCGCACGTCTGAGCCTCCTTCGTCAAATTCCCATCCGATCCCATAAACCGTATCATCGTGATGTCCGAACATGATTCCTTTTTGTGGAATCGCACGTAGGTTCTCTATTAAACGTTCTCTCGGCGAACCCTGTTCGCTTGTCGGCTCTAGTCCTTTCTTCGATGGTGAACAGGCGATTAATGCCCCTAGGCATAACATGGTAATTAATTTCGTGTTCTTCATGATAACTGTCTTTCTTTATGAACGCGAATGTAAGAGGTATCGGGCAGACAATCTAGTATTATTTTATCGGATAGTGGTATTATTTTTATTTTAACCGGAACGGTTGTTTGATTTGGAATTCATTGTTATCTTTGTGCATGTTAATTAATCAAATAGAATGACTATGGGAAAATGGAATGATTTACAAGAACAAGTGAAGGAAGGGAGAGAACGAGAGAAAGCCCGAAAGGAGAATTTGGGAAAGTTCTTTTATGATTTGGCGAAACTGACTTTTGCGGGTGTAGTTATATGTGGGGTTATCCCGTTGTATAAGAATCCGAATGATTTTTCACAGTGGGTAATGCTCATAACAGGTTTAGGAGGTACAGGAATGATTGCGGTTTGTGCAAATAGAATATTTAAATAATAACAGATATGAATAACATGACATTTTTGTTTTTAATTATTATCGTGGTAATGGGGATATTTCTTGCATGGACTTATACCAAATCCGGTAAGAAATGGCTGAAGAACCTATAGCGAACTTCTAGATATAGAACTATACCCAATACACGGATCTTATGGAATTATTTATTTTTTCTATAAGATCCGTGTATTGTTTTTGGTAACCCTTGGTTTCTAGTTCCCAACTTGAACCTGTATACGCTCTTTTGAAGTTATCCTCTTCTCAAATACTTTCGTGTCCAGCAGAATAGGGGCATTGACGAAATCCGGGACATTATAGGAATAGACAGAGCGATCGTAATAGGTTTCCGGATCTTCCTTGGGAAGGAGAAAGGGCTTGCTTATCTTGCCATTCTCATCCATGCTTGCCAGATAAAGGCGGGTATAAAGGCCGTCACCCCGGCGGCTACTGAAGACAAACCAGCGGGAGTTGCTACTCCAGTTGTGAAAGCTTTCGGTATCATCGCTATTTACTTCGGATAGCTCGCGGAGGTCTCCGCTTGTCAAGTCCAGTAACCATAGATTCGCCTCTTTATGCCAGATCGAAAAGTTTCCGTAATCGGATAAGGTGAACATAATATATTTGCCGTCATAGGAAGGGCGGGGAAAAGATACGCTTTTCCCTAAAGCCTCAGCGTTCACCAACGTATCGATACGGCTCCCGAATGTACCGGCAGAGGGATCAAAATCGATACTACATAAATTATATCTTATCTCTTTATATTCTTCGGGAATCTTTTTAGCTTCGGCGGAACAAAAGTAAAGCGTACGACCATCCGGGGAGAACGCAGGGAAGGTCTCGAACCTGTCTTTCTTTTGCAAAGAATCGCAAAGGAGTAGACGATGATCTGCCGGATGGTAAACGACTATATCAGATTCCAAATCCAATACTTCTACCCGCTCGTCCTTAACCGTATGGAACGATTGTCGGGTGTTGTTCGTGGAATACGCTATATATTCGCCTCCGGGATGCCAGTAGGGATAGACGCAAGCGGCGATTGTCTGATCTGTTTTCGTGTTGAGGTATTCATCCTTATTGTCGGTTCTCATAAAAGTGGCTCCATGCGTTCCTCGGATGTGAAGACTGAAATGGCTCGGGTCCGTACGGTTAAAGGCATGGCAGTTTACGCACATACCTTTGACCAGCGTGTTTTCCACCAAAGGTCTTTCTTTATGAGACGATAGATCACGCTCATAAATACCCATACGGCTGTAGACTTCATAACCGGGAGCGATCTTTCGGTATACTAAGCCGTAATCGATCGGGTGGGGGCTGATGTACATGGGGAAAGGTTTGTAAGTACTCCATTTACCCTCTTGCTTGATACTGACAGTAAAGAGTAAACTATCGCCTTGATTGGAGATGAGCAGTTGTTTCCACTCTTTTTCCGGGAAATTGACATGCTTCGCGTTTATATGCACCTCTTTGCCTTGGCACCCTTTTACGATAACATCTATCCGCTCATAGGAGGTATCCGTATAAGAGAAATTCATAGGTGCTATCGTGGCGGGTATTGTCACCCCGATATAATCCGGATAGATGGACGGGTATTTCTCTATTTGTTCGGGGGATACTACCGAATCCCCACAAGCGGTAAATAACGCTATACATATACTATATAATAAGATAAGCTTTCTCATGGCCGTTTATTTTCTGAATAATAAGTAATACCAAAATGTCTTCTCGTATTTCGGGCGAAGGATAGGCTCGGAGTCTTTCTGCGTCATATAAACACGGGCGAACTCGCTTACCCCTTCCAATACGTTGCGGGAGATGCTCCAAGGAAGGCCTTGGAAATTAGGATGCTGCTGTGTCCAAATGAAAATCAATGCCTCTTGATAAGAGATGGGTATGTGGTTATAGCCCAGATCTTTTCCCAGCGGATAATATTTCATGAAACGTTCCAGATCCTTCTTTTGCAAGACATAGGCTAACATATACTCGAAAGCCATCCGGTTACTTTTGTTATGTTGCAGCAATAAGCCTAGCATGACATCCATTTCCGTGTCGCTGAACAAGAAATCTTCTGTATATCGGGCTTTTCTCAACCATCCCCATTCGGGATGCTTCTCTATCTTTTCATCGTTATTTAGATAGCTCATGGCGTTGGTCGCCCATTTCTTATAGAACAAGGTATGCTGCAAAGCCCGCAGGTATTTGGCGGCGACAGCGTATTGTCCATTGATCAAGTTGGTCTCGGCCAGACGCATATAGGCACGTCCGCTTTTCTTATAGTCGGGGATAGCCTCCATCGCTTCGAACATATAGCGTTGTGAGGAGTTGATCATTCCCAGATGATAGAATATCTCGCTGGTAGGGAGCGGTGAGGTGAAATCTCTTTGGAAGGTGGGGATCAATCCTTCCGTTCCATTTTGGTAGAAATGGAACATGCGATCCCCTAATTGCCCGGTCTTGGCGAGAGCCAGATTTAAGCAGGTCACGGAGAAAGGAGAATTAGGCTCTTTGTTTTCCGCCGCCTTGATGATCTGGTTCCATTGTTTCATGCGGGTGAGGTAGTCGTATTTCATAGCCTCCTCCTTATCCGAATTGCTGGCGGCATAGATCCATGTGCCACCACCGATAAGGAGCAGGGTGGAGATAATACCCATCCATGCCTTAGTGCTCTTTACGGGTGGGGGAAGTAAAGCAAGTGCCCCGGGGGTTATGGCAACGGTAGCAATAACAAGTAACAGGGTGTTGGGAACGATCATGGGGAAACGATAATAATCGATGCCGGTCATGAGGCTAAGCAATGGATATTGCGTAAGGCTTTGTGCCAATAGGGGGCATAGGATTCCAAGCAAGATGTAGATAGGAATCCATATATAGGATTTGTTGGATACGATTGGTACGGGTTTGATGCAATGCCCGATTGCTACTCCGATAACGAAGATGAAATAGGCCCCACCACCTACGATCCAGTAGAGTACCGGCATTATTAGGAGCGTATAGATTATTCGTCCCCATGGATGAGTGATTTTTCGCTGGATGATTAAGGCGAAGAGGGCGAGAGTTATGGAGACAGGGAATGCCAGCAGGGCATTCTCATCACATAAAAATACCCAGAGCAGGATAGAGGGGAGAAAGCTGAACGGATACCAAAAGTCGGAAGTTCCCATTTGTTTGGCCAGCCAGTTTATTTGCCGTTGGATAAGCACGAGAACGATCGCCAAGATCGTAGCCCCTGCCCAAGCGAAATAATAGAACTGCGTCAGGAACTCCGCTATATATTCAGCGATGCCTCCGGGATGGAGACATTTGTCGATTCCATATTCCGGCGTGAACAGGAATAACTGGAATTGCTCGTGGTAATGTAAATGATGAGGATAATAAAGTCCCCAAAACAGGCAAATCGCACAGCCGAATAATAAGGAGGCGATTCCTCTTATGTATCTATATTTACGTGTATTTTCCATGATTCTATTATTTAAAAGTCTCAGCTTCCTCGTCGTAGTAGATCTCTTGTACATCTTCAGCGTCGAAAGGAAGCTCGCTAGTGGATAATTCAGGTATATTATAAGATTTCAACGTGATATCGTAATGTTCCGGATCCTCTTGCGGGAGAACGAAAGGTTTATAGGCTTTTCCCGTACTATCCACGTAAGAGAAATAAGGCTTTCCGTATAGTCCGTCATCCCGCTTACTGGCAAAGACAAACCAATGGCTGTTAGAGGACCAACTATGGTAGGTATCCGATTTATCGGAGTTGACGGCAGGTAAGGTATCTATCTTCCCGGTCTGGAGGTTCATCATATGCAGGTCTGTTTCTCGGTGCCAGATCGGGAAGGTTCCATAATCGGCTACCGTGAAAAGTAGGTATTTACCGTCGGGCGATATCTTGGGATGGCAGGCGGAGCCATTATGCTTCTGGGCATCCCATACGGTTTCGATCTGTCGGCCCCATTCCTTGGTATCTTTATGGAAAGATATGCGGCATAGGGAATATTTTAGGTTATGGATGCTATCGGGCAACGGCTGGATGGGAGCGGAGCAATAATAGATCCAGTTCCCATTGGGCGAAAAGGTAGGGAAGGTCTCTAACTCATCCTTCCGGCTAGTCAATGGGGAGGTGATGAGTTGTTTCTTTCTGAAATCGGCGACCACTAGGTCGGAGGTTGTGTCATAGACTTCCAACCGCTTACTTCCTAACGAATGAAAAGCAGGGATGATAATATTCGTGGAAAAAACGGCGAACTGCCCCGATGGATGGAAATCGCCATAGACAGCCCCATTCGGCAGACTGTCGTTGCTCAATTTCAACTTCCTCAAATGTCCGTTACGGTTCAGCAGGGTGCCTCCTTGCTTTCCCCGTAAATGGAACATGGATAAACTTCCTTTCTTATTTCCGTAAATATGGCAGTTCATGCAAGAACCGTCGGTATCTTTGTTGTCGGCAATAACCCGTTCCTCGAAGGTATTGATCTCCCGCTCGCATAATTGGATCTTGTTCCATACCTCGTAGCCGGGTTCTATAAGCCGGTAGCTTATGTAACTATCCAGTTTCTCCGGAACTACTTGCCAGTAGAAAGAGGGGTAACGAAACCATTTACCCTTGATACGGGCGACTACGGTTATTTGCAGGCGGTTGCCCACTTCCTGCTCTAAAAGGCTTTCCCATAGGTTTAAAGGGAAAATAGCTTTCTTTCCGAAAGATAATTGTATCTCTTTTGATTTCCCTTTTAAGGTTACTTGCATAGCGTCCGCATCGTTTCTCAATAAGAAGTTGAGAGGGGCAATATTCGTGGGAATCATGATATCCGTATAATCGGGATACATGGGGATTGGGTCTGTGGTATCCTCTATTTGCTTCGGGGTAGGGGTACATCCTGCCAGCAAGCAGATTATCCAGACGAGGTAATAGGTTATGTTCTCTTTCATGATTCTTGCTTCTTTCATGGCTTACTCTCCTTTCCGGGCTCTGTGGTCGCAAAATGATAATAGAACCAATAGGTCTTGCCGTATTTCTCTTTCAAACTCGTGTCCTTTGCCTCATAAAGCCGGGTATAATCGGCGAATTCTTTCGCTATCTTTACCGGGATTTGGTATTTTATAAGCTCTTCCGCACGGATATTACCTTGGCGGGCGAGATGGATCAGCAGGGCCTCGGCGAAAATGGAACTAGAGACCTTACCCGGTACATAATCTTCTACAAAAGAACGGAGATCTTTAGAGAGTAAATGATAGCAGAGTAAGTATTCGTAAGCACGGAGATTGCCGGCGTTCGAGGCGACTAAGTTCCGTAAGGAAGTCACGGCATCGTTACCGGAACGTAGATGGTCTTGGGTCGGGATGTCTCTGCGTTTCTTCTCCAGCCACTCCTTTACTCGCGGGGTTTGCTGACCGGGTATTCTTCTATGGAACACATGCATTGCCAATTTCTATATGTGTGCCTGTAATTCGTTCTAATTCACGTTTGTATCTTGTAATCCGTTTTTCGAGTAATACTTTCTCGTCTATACCTACTCTTTCC
>NZ_JAMOKM010000041.1:0-7601 GCF_023656665.1 Parabacteroides sp. B2-S-102
TTAAAATAAACAGATAGCTAAAAAGTAAATTTGAGAAAAGCGTAGCGATTCAACTGAAAGAGTGGTCGTTACGCTTTTGCTTTTGATGTGGAAAAGGTCGTTTGCAGACATCCAAAAGCCACACAACGCAAGAGTTCAGTTACCACATCATTACTGCCGTAATGTGTGAACTTCCAGAATAAGCATCTGTTTTTCTGCGATTTGCGTAATTTTGCGTAGCTGTTGGTAACTCACGGTAAACTAATTTTGTCACCAAAAAAGAAGTGAGTTATGCGAAGTACATTCAAGGTCTTATTCTACGTGAAGAAAGGCAGTGCAAAGCCCAACGGCAACCTGCCACTGATGTGCCGCCTTACGGTGGACGGAGAGATTAAGCAGTTCAGTTGCAAAATGGAAGTTCCACCCCATTTGTGGGATGTGAAGAACAACCGTGCTTCGGGCAAGAGTGCCGAAGCGCAGAGAATCAACCGTGCGGTTGACAAGATTCGGGTGGAGGTGAACCGCCGCTACCAAGAACTGATGCAGACAGACGGATATGTGACCGCTGCCAAACTGAAAGATGCCTATCTCGGTATCGGTATCAAGCAGGAAACCTTGCTGAAACTCTTTGAGCAGCACAATGCGGAGTTTGCAAAGAAAGTCGGACACAGCCGTGCCAAAGGAACATTCCAACGGTACATAACCGTCTGCAAGCATATTCGGGAGTTCCTGCCCCATACATACAAGCGTGAGGATATTCCCCTCAAAGAGTTAAACCTCACGTTCATCAACGACTTCGAGTATTTCCTGCGCACGGTGAAGAAATGCCGCACTAATACCATTTGGGGCTATATGATTGTGTTGAAGCACATCATTTCCATAGCGAGAAATGACGGTCGTCTGCCGTTCAATCCCTTTGCAGGGTATATCAACTCTCCCGAAAGCGTGGACAGGGGGTATATCACGAAAGAGGAGATACACACCATGATGAATACCGAGATGCCCGACAAGACCCACGAGCTTGTGAGGGACCTGTTTCTGTTTTCGGTGTTCACGGGGTTGGCATATTCCGATGTCAAGAACCTCACCACCGACAACCTGCAAACTTTCTTTGACGGTAACTTATGGATTATCACCCGAAGAAAGAAGACCAACACCGAATCGAATATCCGTCTGTTGGACGTTCCCCGAAAGATTATAGAGAAGTATAAGGGGATGGCAAAGGACAATAAGGTTTTCCCCATGCCAAGTAATACGACCTGCAACAAAAAGCTGAAAGCCATAGCCGATTTGTGCGGTATAAAGACACATTTAACATATCATGTCGCAAGACATTCGGCAGCAACTACCATACTGTTATCCAACGGAGTACCCATTGAAACCGTCAGCCGCCTGTTGGGGCATACCAACATAAAGACCACTCAAATCTACGCGAAGATAACCGCCCAAAAGATAAGTCAGGACTTGGAACTGTTGTCCGACAAGTTGGGGGATATGGAGAAAAGCATTTGCAGTGCCATTTGATAACCCATAAAGAAGAATACAGATGAAAGAGAAACGAAGCATCATCACGATGGACGGACAGGGCAACATCGCCCTGCCGACCGATACAGTCTCCATTGCCATGACCGAGTGGGAACTCTGCGAGTTGTTCGGGGTTATCGCCCCAACAATCCGAGCAGGGATAAAGGCTCTTTGTAAAAGCGGTGTTTTGAGGGAATATGAGACAAAGCATACCATCAAACTGTCGGACAAACGCAGCATGGAGGTTTACAGTCTTGAAGCCATCATCGCCCTTGCTTTCCGCATCAACACATTCGGAGCGGAACAGGTTCGCAGAGCCATACTTGAAAGACTGTACTTGCGAAAAGAAAAAACAGGCATCTTCTTTTCGCTGAACATCACTGATACGGCAAATCCGAAATACTTTGCATAGGCGTATTGCCATTCACACATACTCACGCACCCGAAGAAGCATCTGTTTTCAGCTCTGTTTCTTCGGATTTTTTGTTTTTACAGCCCCGAACAGCCCCGAAGTATTTTTTGCTGCGTTCTGCTGTGATTTGCGTATCAACTTATCCGACAGTTGATTATACTTTTGTAGCTGACATTTTTTCAAACTTAAATCATTGGAATATGGAAGCAAACAAAGTAAATGACAGCCACCGACCGCCCACAGATGGCGGCATGGCAAAGGAAGAGTTTATCCGTGTCGGCACAACGCTCTACAAGATTGTGGAGCAGCCAAGACTGAACGGAGGGTATGTAAGGAAGCGCATCGCATGGAACAACGAGACCCTGCGCCAAGACTATGGCAAGGACTACATCGGCAGCGTACCCAAGTATGACGGCTTCTGCACCGTACCCGAACACGTCAGCTATCAGCCTGTAATCGGCAAGTTCCTTAACCTCTACGAGCCGATACCCCACCAACCGCAAGAGGGTGATTTCCCCTCTGTCCGCTCATTGGTGGAACATATCTTCGGGGAGCAATACGAGTTGGGAATGGACTATCTTCAACTGCTCTACCTGCAACCCATTCAGAAGTTGCCCATCCTGCTGTTGGTGTCGGAGGAGCGCAACACAGGCAAAAGTACATTCCTCAATTTTCTGAAAGCCCTGTTTCAGAATAACGTGACATTCAACACCAACGAGGATTTCCGCAGCCAGTTCAATTCCGACTGGGCTGGGAAACTCCTTATCGTGGTGGACGAAGTATTGCTGAGCCGCCGGGAGGACAGCGAGCGGTTGAAGAACCTGAGCACGGCACTATCCTACAAGGTGGAAGCCAAAGGCAAAGACCGTGACGAAATTGCGTTCTTCGCCAAATTCGTGCTGTGTTCAAACAACGAGTACCTGCCTGTCATCATTGATGCAGGTGAAACCCGTTATTGGGTGCGCAAGATAGACCGCTTGCAGTCGGATGATACCGACTTCCTGCAAAAACTGAAAGCGGAGATACCTGCTTTTCTCCACCATTTACAGCATAGGCAGCTATCCACCGAAAAGAAAAGCCGTATGTGGTTCACGCCCTCACTACTGCATACCGAAGCCTTGCAGAAGATTATCCGCAGCAACCGCAACAGATTGGAGATAGAGATGCACGAGCTTATCCTTGACATTATGGAAAGTGTAGGCACGGACACTTTCTCTTTTGACTGCAACGATATTTTTCTTTTGTTGCGGTATTCACAGGCAAAAGTGGAGAAACATCAAGTACGCAGGGTATTGAAAGAGTGTTGGAAACTTAATCCTGCACCCAACACGCTTACCTATACCACCTATCAGTTGGACTATACCCGTGACTGTCACTATTCGCCCATGCGGAAGACAGGACGGTTCTACACCGTGACAAAATCGTTTTTGGAAACACTATGATTATTTTGATGAAATGATGAATAAGTATATAAATATATTGAAATATAGATATTTACATTCTCATCAAACATTCATCAAAAGTATCTCACTGATGAAAGGAGAAAACAGGACGGACAGACCATGCCCGACACCGTAAACGATGAATTTCTCTTTTCGTGAGTGGTTTGATGAATAAATGATGAGATGATATATAGATATAAATCAATGTGTTAAACCATATGTTCATCAAATCATCGCTTTATCAACCATCATCAAATCCGTAGGAATATACATTATGACAATACAGGAAGCAAAACAAATCAGAATAGCAGACTATCTGCAAAGTCTGGGGTACACACCCGTCAAGCGACAAGATAGCAGCCTTTGGTACAAGTCACCGCTGAGAGAGGAAGCCGAAGCCTCGTTCAAGGTAAACACCGAACTCAACCAATGGTATGACTTCGGCATCGGCAAGGGTGGCAATATCATCGCATTGGCTTCGGAACTCTACCGCTCCGACAACGTGCCGTATCTGTTGGAGTGCATCGCCAAACAGACACCGCATCTGCACACCGCCATCCATGTACCATTTTCTTTTGGTCGGCAATCCGTTTCAGAACCGATGTACCGACATCTGCAAGTTTCGGAGTTATCCTCTCCTGTACTATTATCCTATTTGCAGGAGCGAGGAATAAGCACCGAACTCGCCAAGAGGGAATGTAAGGAACTGCATTTTGAAAACAAGGGCAGACCATACTTCGCCATCGGTTTCCCGAATATGGCAGGTGGTTATGAGGTGCGCAACCGCTATTTCAAAGGTTGTGTCGCTCCAAAGGACATCACCCATATCCGACAAAGTGGAGAACAGCCGACAACCTGTTATCTTTTCGAGGGCTTCATGGATTACCTCTCGTTCCTTTCCATCCGTGTGAGGAACAATCCGCAATGCCCCCGACTGACCACGCAGGATTATATCATCTTGAACTCCGTTTCCAATCTCGCAAAGGCGGAGGGCATATTGGCTGACTATTCCCAAATCGGCTGTTTCCTTGACAACGATACGGCAGGACGGACAGCCTGTGAGCATCTGCAAGCAAGGTTCGGGGAACGCCTTTCCGACAAGTCCATACACTATAGTGAGTATAAGGACTTGAACGACTACCTGTGCGGTAAGCCCTTGTCCCAATCGGCAGAGCCGATGAAGCAGGAGAGGCAAGTCCAATCCGCAAGGCGGATGATGCAGCCACCGAAAAAGCGAGGGCTGAAGATGTAGGGAGTGAGAACGCTTGCAGCCGTGCGGATATTTACAAGCGGAAAATACCATAGCTTATTAGGGAATTTTCCGAGCCGCATTGCAAGCAACGCTGAAAATTCCCCAATAAGCCAAAGAGGTTGCACCTCTCTGGACTCTCCCAAGCCAACGGCAGAAGCCGTACAGGAGAATAATCAACCATTGTTTCACAAGCTAAAAAAGAAAGGAAAACCATATATGGGATTTGTCGTATTACATATGGAAAAGGCGCACGGTTCCGACAGCGGAACGACCGCCCACATCGAGCGTTTTATCATACCGAAGAACGCCGATCCAACTCGCACGCATCTTAACCGAAAACTCATCGACTATCCCGATGGAGTGAAAGACCGAACAGCAGCCATCCAACACCGTTTGGAAAACGCAGGGTTGACACGCAAAATCGGTAACAACCAAGTACAGGCAATCCGCATCATCGTGTCGGGAACGCATGAGGACATGGAGCGTATCGAAAAAGAAGGCAGATTGGACGAGTGGTGTGCCGACAACATGAGCTACTTTGCCTTCATGTTCGGTAAGGAGAATATTGTGGCTGCGCACCTTCATCGGGACGAGGAAACGCCACACATACACATCACCCTTGTTCCAATCGTAAAGGGGGAACGTAAGCGCAGGAAACGGGAGGAACAGACAAAGAAACGCTACCGCAAGAAGCCGACCGACACCGTAAGACTGTGTGCCGATGACATTATGACACGGCTGAAATTGAAGACCTACCAAGATACCTACGCCATTGCGATGGCAAAGTACGGATTGCAGCGTGGCATAGACGGTTCAACGGCACGGCACAAGTCCACGCAGCAGTATTATCGGGACACACAGAAACTTGTCGATAGCCTCAAAGCGGAAGTGGTAGATTTGCAGGAGCGGAAAGAAGCGGCACGGCAGGAACTCCGCCAAGCCAAGAAAGAGGTGCAGACTGAGAAACTGAAAGGCGCAGCCACGACCGCAGCGACCAACATAGCCGAGAGTGTCGGTTCTTTTTTCGGCAGCAACAAGGTCAAGACGCTGGAGAGGGAGAACAAGAATCTGCATGAGCGTGTATCAGAACTTCAAGAAGAAGCCCGACAAAGGGAACAGCAACAGGCGAAACACATACAGGAGATAACAGACGCTTACGAGCTGCGACACCGCAAATTGTCCGAGTTTACAGACTTTGTGAAACGCTACTTCCCATATGTGGAGAAGCTGATACCGACAATAAATTTCCTGCGTGAACGCTTGGGCTTCAATGACGATATTATCCGAAGATTATGCACATTCAAGGACGTTCCCATAAAAGGCAAGCTACATTCTTCCGAGTTCAACCAAGGCTTTGAAACCCAACGTGCCGTCTGCTCCATTAAAGAGGATGAAAATGGAAAGTTCGATTTCAAGATTGATGGAGTATCACATATAAGCTGGTTCAGAAAGAAGATGAACGAGTTTAGGGAAGCTATCGGAATACCGAAACCAAGACAAAACAGAGGTATGCAACTGTAAATCAAAATAAAGTCCGTGATTGTTGAATGACATATCACGGATTTTTTGTACTTTTGCACTCGGATTGAGGCAACTCTATCCAAGACATAAGAAAAAGAAGCGTTATGCTTTCTTGTAAGTCGAGAACGTAGGAAATTCAAGACACTGCACAAGGATGGCATAGTGGTTCTCACGCATATAGCGTGGGCTGCTATACTACATTCGTGCATTTAGGTTTCCTACGACCTTCGACTTAGAATGTTGCATTGGTAGTCCACGTTTCTGCATTTGAGCATCCGCTTCTTTGGGCTAAGAAGCAAAAAAGAAAACTATATGAAACAAAAAGTTCCACTATCAAAAATGAACATGACAAAAACGCTATTATCAGTTATGCTTTGTTGCTGTTGCAGCATTATGGCTTTCGGGCAGAACATGACCCAAGAAATTGAAAAGATTATCAAAGGGAAGCAAGCGTCTGTCGGGGTAGCAATTATCCATAATGACGATATAATTGCCATTGCCAACGAGGACAAATATCCCACTATGAGTGTATTCAAATTCCATATAGCAGTGACAGCTCTGAAAAAAATGGAAGCAGAGAATATTCCGCTGGACAAAATGGTGTATATCAAACAGAAAGAAATGCTGAAAAACACGTATAGCCCGTTAAGGGATAAATATCCCGACCAAGGGATTCGTATATCTTATAGGGATATAATCAAATACACAGTATCGATTAGCGACAACAACACATGCGATTGGTTAATAAGGTTTGTTGGTGGTATTGATAAAGTGGACTCCTACATAAAATCTCTTGGGATAAAGGATATGAATTTCACGGAGACAGAGGAAAGCATGCATACGGACATTATGTTATGCTACAACAATTGGAGCACACCATTAGCTATTGCGCAATTGCTCAAGAAACTTCATACAGAAAATATTTTGACAAAAGAGCATTTTGCGTTTTTAGAGACAGCCATGCTTGATTGTGTGTCTGGCAAGAACAAACTAATAGCGGGGTTGCCTACCGATATAAAATTTGGGCATAAAACGGGACGTTCTAACCGAACTGCTGATGGCATACAGATAAGCGAGGGAGATGCAGGAGTGATATATCTTCCCAACGGTGAGAAGTGCTACATTGTCGTTTTGATAAAGGATTCTCGTGAGTCTGATGATGATAACGCCAAAATAATGGCAGATATATCAAATATAGTTTATCGTCATTTGAATAAATAAAAATCCAATTGTAATGAATCAAAGTCTCTAACATATATTTGTTGGAGACTTTTTGTTAAATTTCATATCGGAAAAGTGTGCGTTTCAATAAAAAGTAATAACTTTGCAAATGAAAGAGTTATTTGACAGTATAGCACCGCAAAACGCTGAAAATAGCACAGTTGCTAACTCGTTACCACTGTTTCTCAAATACTCAGTTAAATGTTTATTCTTCAAACGGTTATATTAAACCGTTGAAAATCTAAAATAA
>NZ_JAMOKM010000042.1:0-6234 GCF_023656665.1 Parabacteroides sp. B2-S-102
AGTTCTTCGGAGACTAAGGTGTTTCATAAATACTATCTAATGTATTTAAATAAAAAAAGAGTATCTAATAAAGATACTCTTTAGATATATGTGAATAGAGTGACCTATTTTGATTTTTATAGGCTTTTCGGAGGATATAATGCGTCCCACCACTCCGGTTGATCTTTCAACCACTTAGCGAACCATGCGTAAATTGTGTTATTCCACAAGATACGTTTCTCATAATCCAGTATATGGTGGTTCTCTCCTTCTACCTGGACAAACGCTGTAGGCTTACCCAATAATTTTAATGCGGTAAACATCTGGATGCTCTCTCCAATCGGAACATTCGTGTCTGCGGTTCCATGTAAGAACAAGATCGGGGTATTGATCTTGTCTGCGTTAAACAGCGGACTTTGTAAAGTGTACATATCCCGGGCATTCCATGGATAACTGTTAGCGCTAGCCAACGAGCTGTATGAATATCCCCAGTAACCTTCTCCCCAATAGCTGGTGATGTCGCTGATTCCCGCATGAGACATGGCCGCCGCGAATATATCTGTTTTTGTTTGTAGGTATTGAGTCATGAAACCTCCGTATGAAGCCCCCATGCAACCGATTTTCTTCGTGTTGACAAAAGGATGCTCCTCACAGAACTTTTTCGTGCCTTCGATGATCTCGTCAGCGGTAAGTTTACCCCATGCGTTGACATGGCGTGCGGAGAACTCTTGGCCGAATCCAGTCGCTCCACTGGGCTGTATGATGTAGACGATGTACCCTAAGCCGGCGTATACATGCGAAGGATAACGGCTTTCCATCACCCGGGCCGTAGGAGTTGTTCCTCCGTAATAATTCACGATCATCGGATATTTCTTAGTTGCGTCAAAATGAGGAGGGAGATAGAAGCGGCCGTAAATCGTATCCCCTTGGGCGGAAACGAAATTCCAATCTTGCACTTCTCCTAAAGTGACGTCTCTCAAGATCTCTTTGGAGAGATCGATCAAGCAGGAAGAGGCGTCGTTTTTCAGGTTATAGGTATAAAGCCTTTGGGAATTGGAAGCGCTTAATCCGAAATAAACCATTTCGAAAGCTTGATTGGCGATGGAGTAATCGGAGATGACATCTTCCTTGGCTTGAAGTTGCTTAATCTTTCCGTTGGACGGGTTTAGACTATACATGCGAACACGGTCCTTATCTTTCGCCGTGATATAGATTTGTTTATCGAGGGCGTTCCACTCGTAGGAATCGACAGAGGGGTCAAAATCTTTCGTAAGCGGCTTTATACTTTTATCTGCTATATTGTATAGGAATAATTGCCCGTCACTCGTATTCGATGTCTGTCCTTCTTTGATCTTTAATCCGATACCATCGAAAGCCTCTCCAGACGCGTCAACGAGTAATTGGGTGGCATCCGGGGAGAAAACGGCACGGCTTACGAATTTCTCACCTTTTATAAGGGTATCCACATGCATGGTTCGTAGATCCATCTTATATATATATGTACGTGAGAAAGGGCGCTCCGTTAAATTCGGTTCCCTGCGACTGAATAGCAGATAGTGGCCGTCTTGAGATACATCGTTGATGTAAGTAGAAGTATGTCCATAGGTGAGCCGTTGGAACAATCCGGTTCGCAGGTCATATTTATGGATAAACATACGGTTTCTCCATCCCGGTTGGCGATCATCCGGCACCAGTATCTCTTGGATCTCTTTTCGTTCTTGCGGTCCTTTCTCCCGTATGGAGAATAATAGATAGTCTTCGGTAGGCCCGAAGCTGAAAGAACCTTCAGGCAATTGGCTGGAAAGGATGTTCTCCTTTTTACTGGTAGGGTCTAAGGTCACCAATTCCGTGCCTTTCATCCCTTTCCGGGTGTAATAGGCCAGATTGCTTTTAGGCATCCAGCGTAAGCTCTGTCCGTTCTCAACCAATACGGAACCGGTAGCCTTGTCTAGTATCTGGGTAAATGAGGACTGCTTTCCACCGGGATAGGTTTCTTGATAGGAGATGATAATGAATTTTCCATTCGGGGACAGGCTGGCGGATTGGATGCGTTTACCATCAAATACATCACTTAATGTATAACGTTTCTCCGGATTGACGGTCGCGGTTACCACCGCGTCTTTTTCCGGGTTGAATGAGGCTTTTAAGGCATTCTCTTTGTGGCTCTCAGATAAATATTTAATTACGATTTCATAGCGTCGCGGCTCCAAGGTCAACGAGGCTTCTCCTTGGGTTAGTTTTATGGGTTGTCCATCCACGTAGACTTCTGAAATCTCAGGGCCATTGATCCTTAAGGTACCTTTTGTATAGCGGTCACTATTCAGGTAGAAGGAAACCAAATGTAGCGCGTAGGAAGAGGCCGAGGTTGGCAAGGTCAGCTCTCCGGAAGACGCCGCGTCAAGGGTTTGTCCGCTTTGGGAAAGGTTGCAGAAAGGAACGGTCGTGTTCAATAGTTCCTTGTCAGAGAATCTCTTACTGTTTACATCCAAGCTATCTGCTAGGAAAGGCTTTTTCACCTCGTAAGGGCCGGCGTAATTGTAATGTCGCACGACAACCTCATCCGCCCATAGTGAGCAACAGGAGCATAGGGCTGAAAGAATTAAGATGTTTTTGTTTATCATGATATTTGTTATTTAGTTTAAAATAAGAAAGCGAGATGGCGGGTATCTCTCAGCCATCTCGCTGTATCATTATCTTATAAGATTTCTATCTCATCTACGAACAAGAATGCGGGACTTCCGGCGCCACCGTGCCATTTTGGTAGTTTGCTGCTGTTGATGATAATCTCGACATAGCGGGCCTTTACCGGGGCGAAGGATATCTCTTGGGGATATAAACCGTCCTTGTCGTTTTGGGTTAGCTCCGGGATTTTCTTGGAAGCTACTTCCTTGAAATTCTTGCCATCGTCGGATACCTTTATGGTTACGGCGGAGGCTCCCATGATCCAATCGCCTTTCACCACGTTTGTGTTGAAAGATACCTTCTGGATTTCGGTTGGTTCCTTTAGATCGATCGTGGCGTCAAGGTCTTTTCCTTGGAAACCCAGCCAATGGCCGGTCTTGTAATTACTACCTCCACGTAAGCCGTCTACCAATACCTGTGCCCCGTTGAAAACGTATCCTTTGCTGGGTTGCTCTTTCAAGGTGATGGGCTTCATCGTCGCTTTATTGAAGAAGATATCTTCTGAGAAGATGCGGCTCGTACCGTTCGGACGGACAACGATCGCCTTGAATTCGCAATCTTGGTTGATCTGTACCGGGCCTTCATACTTGATGCTGGCGATCGTAGGATCGCTACCGTCTACCGTATAATAGATATCTCCTTCACCCAACTTCGTCAAGGCTATGTCGAGTGTTCCGTTCTCCGTATTGGTGGTCAGGGAGGCGTTAATATCGAAGATATGCTTTCCGTAATTATATCCCAAGCGATCGTAAAGTTGTGTCATGCGGGCCACACGGGGCAGGAACGTCTGATAATCTTTCTTGGACGGATCGCTCCACTGGATATCGGCTACGGCGTCGATACGGGGCATGATCATGTATTCTACCTGTGAGAAGGTCGGGATATATTCCGTCCAGAGGTTGGCTTGCGCCCCGATCACGTACTTCTGGTCTTCAGGAGAGATACCGGCTGTCGGCTCAAAAGAATATACTTTCTCTAACGGCAAGTAACCACCGATAGCATCGGGTTCAAGATCCGTATCCGCTGATTGATAGTAATCCAGATATACATATGTATTCGGTGTCATGACCACGTTATGCTTTTGCTTGGCGGCTTCGATACCTCCATCCATGCCTCTCCAGCTCATTACCGTGGCATTCGGGGCCAAGCCTCCTTCTAGGATCTCGTCCCAGCCGATGATATGGCGTCCTTTGCTCTCCACGAATTTCTCCATGCGGGAGATCACGTAGCTTTGCAAATATTCCTCGGCGGAATGTTTCTTGTCCCCCTTGATACCTTCCGCCTTGATGCGAGCTTGGCATTTCGGGCATTTCTCCCAACGTACCTTCGGGCACTCATCACCACCTACATGGATATATTCGGACGGGAAAAGATCGATGACCTCGCTCAATACGTCTTCTAGGAATTGCATGGATTTCTCGTTGCCGGCGCAGATCACGTCGTCGGCTACTCCCCATTGGCCCCATACGTCATAAGGGCCCCCGGTGCATCCCAGTTCCGGGTAAGTAGCCAAGGCTGCCAATTGATGTCCCGGCATATCGATTTCCGGGATGATCGTGATATGGCGTTCGGCGGCATAGTTGATGACATCGCGAATCTGGTCTTGTGTATAGAAGCCCCCGTATTCCTTTCCGTCATATGTTCCGGAGTTATGGCCGATCACGGTTTCCTTGCGTTTAGATCCGATCTGTGTCAATTCCGGATATTTCTTGATCTCGATACGCCAACCTTGGTCATCGGACAGATGCCAGTGGAACGTATTTTGGTTGTGCAAGGCAAGGATATCGAGATACGTTTTTACCGAATCCACGGGGAAGAAATGGCGGCTGACATCCAGCATCATGCCTCTATAGGCAAAACGGGGATAGTCGTTGATGGTAGCTGCCGGTAATTCTACGTTCATCCCTTGGGCCGTGGCCGGGATCGATTTACGTAATGTCTGGATACCATAAAATACGCCGGCATCCGTACTTCCGGCGATTCGTATCCCGTTATCGCTAACGGTCAGTTGATATCCTTCCGGATTCTGGATGCTTTGGTCGATAACGAGGCTGATCCCCTTACCGGGCTGGCCGGTAGCGGTTGCTAATTCATAGCCCGTGATTTCCTTGATATAAGAAGCGAGGAACTCGGCGTTCTTCTTCATCTTATCATTGCCCTCCGGATAAAATATCTTCGTGGATGGACTTAGGACGAAAGGATTTCCGTTCGTCAATGTTACTTCTTGTGGCAAAGGCACTACTCCGTAATCTCCTTTTACGGCCTTACCACCGGAGCAAGCGATCATTCCCGTGCAAAATGTCAGGACGAGCGCTAGTTTGCTTAGGCTGTTCATGTGTTTAGAGTTTAGAATGTAAAACAATAATTGATTCAGTATCACCGCCCAAAGATAAATAGAATTAGCCGTTTTATCTAATGCTTTTACACTTTTGATGCGATAACCTTAGGGACTTTGTCTATATATAGAGACTATTTATCAACTGGTGCATGATCGTCCACCAGCTGTTGCATGATCATCCAACAGTTGGTGGACGATCATGCAACGGCTGGTGGATAATGAATACTTCTATAAGAAATGTCTAAGAAATATGGAAGAAACACCTAAGGTCTAAAGGGAAAAGGGCTAGGGACTAAGGGAAAAGAAACGTCTTCTTGAGAGGTATTTCCTTGTCTTTCTTATAATATGTATTCACACGTTTTACGGTTGTGCAGCGGATGTAAGCGTCATGGCAGTAGATGAGCGCTTGCCTTTTTTCGGCGGCTTCGGCAAGCATGCGCAGTTTCTCGTTGTATGACGTGACCGGATACGTGTCGTAAGCGGAGATCCATTCCGGGGATACGCTGGCTACAAGGGGGATAACATCTCCGGCAAAGACAAAAGTCCGATCTTCCGTATGGATATAGGGAACAATTTGCCCCGGAGTGTGCCCATCATACAAGCGTAGCTCTATCGTGGGGCAAATCGAAGTGTCGGCATCTAGCAGCCGTAAGGAATTAGCATCCGCGACGGCTTGCATATTCTCGATAAAATAGGAATCTTTCTCCAAGGCGTTCGGATGAAGGAAATTCTCCCATTGCTTGCGGCTAACCCAGTGGTTCGCATTTGGGAATGAGAGAAATAAATGTCCGGTAGATTCATCCTTTTGCGTGGTATAACCGCAATGATCGAAATGGAGATGGGTGAGGACAACATCCGTGATTTCCTCCGGTTGAATTCCCCGGTTTCGTAGTTCCGTGCCGAGGTCTACCAAGTTGAAGAAGCGGTAATAACTTAGTTGTTTTAAGTGTTTATTTCCCGCTCCGTTATCTACTAGGACGATGCGTCCGTCATCTGTTTTTATGACAAGGCTACGCATGGCTAGCACGCAACCATTTGTCTCGTCGCTCGGATAGCGACGGCTCCAAGCGCTTTTAGGAATGGCCCCGAACATGGCGCCTCCGTCGGCGTAGAAGTAGCCGGTATCGATGATTTGTAGTTTCATGGTTTCTGCATTCTTTCTTTGGGGGAGTAAAGGTATGGTTTTTATCATACTCAATAGTATAATAAATGTAAAAATGACTGGTTTAAACGTT
>NZ_JAMOKM010000043.1:0-4429 GCF_023656665.1 Parabacteroides sp. B2-S-102
TTTTTTTTTAACTAAAAATTATGCTGAAATCCAATAACTTACACAATCTATTTAACACATTACTACGACTTTTTGAATGCTATTTAACACATTACTACGACTTTTTGAATGTTATTTTCCCTTCCAAATACGACTTTTTGAATGTTATTTTGCATCATCTACGATTTTCATTTGCACAAGTCGTAATTACTTATTATATTTGCGCAACATACTAATAATCAATAAAGGATGAAGAAAATCATAGTTCATTTTAAGAAAGAAGAATTTGAAAGGGTTAAAAACGCAATTTCTATCCTCGCAAAATTTTCTGAAATATACGCTCCTCACATAGATAAAGCCAACAGTATTTTATCCTTTCGTGTAGATGATGAAAACGAAACAACAGAAGAACAACAGTGTAACAGTCGTCAATAAAGACCAAATACAAAGCTATATTATGACGACAGCCAAGTATGACTTTTCCGTTTATGAGAAGCGCATACTTTATAGAATTGTAGAAATGGCTCAAGGTGAACTCCAAGGAGTTAGATTTGCAACTGATTGTAAAAAAATAGAACACACACTTTTTGATACCGTTCACATCACAATGCCTATTGCTTCATTGCTAAATGGAGAAAGTGATGAAAACTACACACGTGTAAAACAAGCACTGTTATCTCTACAAAAGAAAATCTTTACCTATGAGGATGAAAAAGAATGGATAAGCATTTCTATTATTGCATTGCCAAAGATAAAGAAGCGTTCATCTGTTGTATCATTCCAAATAGACTCACACATATGGGACTGCTGCTTAGATTTTTCAAAAGGGTTTCGCAAATACGAATTAGCCACTGCGATGAAGTTTAAGAGTGTATATTCTATGCGGTTCTACGAACTTTTAAGCGGTCAGAAAACAAAACTAATCTATCCACTTGAACAGCTCAAAGAAATGTTTAAAGTACAAGATAAATACGCAAAGACAAACGATTTTGTCCGGAAAGTAATTGAACCTGCAAAAAATGAGCTGGACGAACTAAGTCCTTATACATTCGAATGGTCCGCAAACAAGGAAGGGAAAAAAATTGTAAGTTTCAACTTCTATCCAATATTCAAGCCAGAGCATCGTGATGCAGAGCTATACAAAAAAGAGCTACAAAAGCAAACCGGGCTTTCATGGGATTTAGGTAGGCAAGTGATAAGTTACTTAAAAACATCTTTGGAGTTCTCCGATAAAGAAATCAAAAACAACCGGGATTTATTTGTAACAGCACAAATGGAACTTCCAGACATCATGACAGAACTCGCCATACTTAGAGGAAAATCAAGGACAAAAACAAATCCAAAAGGGTGGATTATAAATGCCCTTAAAGGGAAAATCAAGGATAAGTGACAAGATTACCCCGGCTGAAATATACCGGGGTAATCTTGTCAAATCAGAGGAACGATTTCCATTTCTACACCAAGCTCTTTCATCTGCCGCTGTATTTCCTCGCTGCTTAGTTTCTCTTTCGCCAGTACAAGCCCATGAAAGGCGTCCCAGCCTGCCGGCTTCGAAACGATACTACCGTTTAGGACGGCATGGGTGATTTCGCCGCCGGACTTCGCACCCTTGTTCAGTATGAAGAAGAACCGGGGTTCTTCGTGTTCCGCTGTTCCCATAATTCGTAAAGTTAGATGTTTATTTATTCCCCTTTTGTTCCCTTGCCTGCTCTTGGTAGTATTCATAATACTGCTTGTAGTTGTCCCGGTCTTTGGCTGCATCCGTCCAAAGATAGCACATGAAACAAGCGAACAATAGGGAGATAACAGCACAAAGGATTGAGTAGAACGAAATTCGTTTGTCCACATAACCGCCGTTTTTCATTCTATACCCCTGCCGTTCAAAGTCCGCCAATACGTTTTTTAGGCGATTTTCGGCACTTTCAAGGCTTTTCCCGTCTATTTGTACCTTTCGGGCTGTTGCGTCCTCTATGCGCTTCGTATAGACTTCAACACGCTTTAGTTCTTGATACACCAGTTCTACCGCAAGCTGCGGGTTTACCCTTGGCGTTGTGTCTTTTCTTTTCCGGGGGCTGTACTGTCCCTGCTTAACGTTGGAAGCTGCCGCTTCCGGGTGTGAGTTTGTTTCCATGAGATATGTTCATTGAGTTGCACTTCAGTTTGCTTTGTGTCCGCTCGATATGGGCGAGAGTGTAGCCTTTCCCTATCTCGCTTGCCTTATACTCCGTACCGCTTCGGGCTGTGACATAGTAGCCGTTAAGTTTCCCGGTGCTTGCCCTGGCTTCCCGGACTTTAAAACCTCTCTTACCAAGTTCTTCCTTGAATTTGGTAAAGTCAAAGCCCTGCATCTTCTTCAATACGCCGTCCATGGCTTCCTTGATTTCCGCTTTGTTGACTTTGCCAATGTCCTGCGACTGTACAAAGTTCCGTTCCTTGGCTATGGCATTGGCGGCTTCCGTTGCCTTTTTCCCTATCCAGTTGTCCCGGTACAGTTCCCCGGAAAGGGAAACCCGGTTTGCCAGTATGTGCAGGTGGGCTTGCTCTTTCTTGCTCTCCGTACCGCTGTGCCGGATGATGATGTACTGGTGGTTCGCCAACCCCATGCGCTGCATGAAGTCGTTACCAAGTTCCGCCCAGTCCGCATCCGTAAAGGTGGCGCTTTCCTCTATCGAGGGGCTGACCTCGAAACGTAGGCAGTTGTTTTTTACGTTCGGAAAATCAATGTGATACGGTTTCATTTCCTGCACCATTTCCGCACCAGTACACCCATAAAGTTCATGCCGGGCTATCTCGGTGGCTACTGCCTGCCCGTTTATCTCTTTGGCGAGGTCGTACTCCAATGCCGCCACACCATGTGATATGCTTTTCCCTTTCCCTATCATCGTGAGAGTATTTTTTTGAGCTCTGTAATTAGTGCCCGGTTCTCCTCGAACACTTCCCGGTACTGGCGACCACCGAAGTAGTTGTTCAGCCGTTGGAGCGTTCCTTTCAACTGGGCTATGTCCCGGAGAAGCTGCCGTTCCTCCTCGGTGTACCTCTCCCTTGGGCGCCCCCCAAGGGACAAACTCCGGCAGTATTCCGATACGCTTAGACTGCACCGGGCTGCCTGCTCCGCAAGTGCGTCCTTTTCAAGTTCGGTACATCGGAATGTAATCTTTTCGTTCCGTCTTAGTTCCATGCCACAAAGGTAATCTTAAAATCTTTTTGAGCAAAGCGAGAAAAGCAAGAATTGTCCGACAAGGACACTTCTTGCTATATATACACATGCCGCATGGGAATACATCCACGCCAACCGCCCGGCAAAAAGCCCAGGCATGTTAGAAAATCCCCCACAGCCTAACAATTTCTACCCAAGGGGATTACACGCCGCAGAAGTCATCCGGGAACATGTCTTTCAGTTCGTCCAAATCAATGGCTTCTTCTTCGGACACCTCCACCCATTCAACGTTTTCTTTCCCTCTTATCGCACATGAGTACATCTCGGCGGCGGCAAGGTTAGAGAACACCTCGTGCATAGGCTCGCCGTTCTCTAACCAGTAAACACAATATTCGACCATAACAGTTTTATCATTTATCGTTGTAATGCCCCTCTACCTCCAAAATGTAGACCTCTACCACTTCCTCGTAAATGTCATAGATTATCCGGTCATGGGCGGTAATGTGTCGAGACCATGTAATATCCCCACCGCCCCTTAACGCTTCGGGATGCCCAAGCCCAGTCTTAGGGTGCTCTAACAATTCTTTGTAGATTTTCTTATACTTCTTGAACAAATTGGGGTTTGATTTCTTCCATTTGGCAATCACCTTATCCACCCCGTCGGAAACCCTAATTGTGTACATCATAGACTGTCGAAATAAGCATCAATATCCTCACTGCTTTTGAGGGTAACACACTTTCCGGATTTGATTTCTTCCCTTGCCTTGTCAATCCTTGCTTGCAGTTCCGGGGTTATCATCAAATCTTCACGACCAACTTTTACCAAAGCGTAAATCTCGTTTTTCCTGCGAATTAGTACCTGCTCGCCATTGTCAGCTTTGGTGAAAGACGCTGCGAGGTTGTTACGGTATTCTCTTACTGATAATGCTTCCATATCTGTTTGCTTTTAAATTCAGTACAAAGATAGCTATATTTCAATAAAATACAAACTTTTTGCACACAAATGTGTACACGCCATAAAAAGCCGTTCACAGTCCTACCGCCCGTTGGTTGGTTTTGCTTTGCTTTTTTCCCCTATTGTTTTTCTTTTTCCGACAGTAAATCAACCACTTATCCGTAAAAAATCAATGACTTGTTATAAAGCATAACTTGTTTATATGCTTATCAGCTTTTTTTTTTAACTAAAAATTATGCTGAAATCCAATAACTTACACAATCTATTTAACACATTACTACGACTTTTTGAATGCTATTTAACACATTACTACGACTTTTTGAATGTTATTTTCCCTT
>NZ_JAMOKM010000044.1:0-2939 GCF_023656665.1 Parabacteroides sp. B2-S-102
GTAAGCATTCGATAAACTCCCCCTTTCATTCTAAAAATGTGATATTACTTTTGTAATCAAAGTAAAAAAGCTCAATTGTTATGTCACATCAATGGACCATGGAAGATTTTGAATCTATTTATTCCCGTTTCAAGTCGAGCGGACTGTCAGTTATGGATTTTTGTTCGAATGAATGTATTCGTCCCAAACGTTTCTACGAGTGGCGTTCCAAGCTGTTGCGCAAAGGCGGCTTTATCCCGGTAAAGGTAAACAGTAAGGGCCAGGTCAGTCTTCCCCATAAGGAGAAATCCCTGCTGTCTGCCCCTCCGGTCAGCCCGTCGCCAATTCCCCAGCCGCTATGTGAGATCTCCTATCCCAATGGCGTCACAGTCCGCTTGAACAGCCCTTTGTCACCGGAGGTATTGCAAACCCTGATATTTTTGAATTCAAACCGTTAGCCTATGTTTTCTTTGAATGAATCCAACAGATATTATCTTTACCCGTATCCGACAGACATGCGTAAGAGTTTTTATACGCTTAGCGGCATCGTGACCAACCAGATGGGAAAGAATGTACGGGACGGTGACGCTTTCATTTTTATCAATGCGAATTGTACCTGTATGAAAATCCTCCATATGGAATATGGTGGTCTGGTGATATACCATATGAGGCTGGAACATGGGCACTTCCATCTGCCGGTCATAAATACGGAGGAAGGTCGGATTAAAGCGATTGAAACCTTCTGGAATGACCTTGTGATGATGGTTCAAGGAATGGACGGCAGCAAGGTCAGGCGTTATAAAAGGAGTGGTTTCCATGGGTTGTAGTTGTAACAAATTATAACATATACAATGCCGTATTCCGGCTGTTTTTTAGTATCTTAGCATCATATTTAAACGATTATGCCAACCGATAAGGAATTACTGATAAAGGATCTCATGCACAAATGCGACTGTCTGTATAGAGAAAACAGCCGGTTGAAGGAGATGGTGTCCACGCAGCCCCTTAAAGCTGCGGACAAAGAGGTGTATGAGGCTTTATTGTCTGACAAGGATGCCATAATCGCCCAAAAGGAAGCAAAAATCAACAGTCTGGAGCAACGTGTATCCTATCTTGAACGGCAGTTGTACGGTAAGAAGGCGGAAAAGTTCATAAAGCCTGACGCCCAGGACCGCTGGCTGGATTTTGAAGGCTTTGACATGCTTCCCCAGGAGGCTGAAGCCGCAGAAGAAGCAGAAAAGGAGTTGAAGGCTACCAGAGAAGCGATCATCGCCCGTAAAAAAGCGGGGAAGCAGCATCCTGCGAGAAAATCCCTTCCGGAGAATCTTGAGCGTGAGGTGGTCCATATATATCCCGAAGGGTATAATCCGGAAGAGTGGACGCTCCTTCCCGGAGAGGAAGTGACCGAGATCCTTATGCACGAGCCCGAGAAGTTCTATATCCGCAGGATAGTGCGCCATACAGCCAAACGGAAGGGTACAAACGAGTTCAAGACCGGCCCGCTTCCCGTCATGCCAATAGCAAAGAGCTATGCCTCTGCCTCATTGCTGGCAGACATGATGATAGGGAAATATGTGGATCACATACCGTTCCACAGGCAACTGGAACAGTTCAAACGTGTGGGGGTACATCTCCCCGCGTCAACGGTCAACGACTGGTTCAAGGATGTGGCGGATTTGCTAAGGCCCCTTTACTTCCGATTATGGGAGCTGGTGATGCAGACTGACTACATACAGTCGGATGAAACGACAATCCCCGTGATGAATGACGAGAGACACAAGACGGTCAAAGGTTATATCTGGCTTGTGCGCAGTGTCATGACCGGACGTCAGTTCTTTTACTATGACAAGGGTTCCCGAAGTGGAAAGGTGGTGCTGAAACTCTTCGGCAAGTTCCGGGGAGCCATACAGACGGACGGATACGAAAGGTACGAGATGCTGGACGCCAAGAAAGGTATTATCCTTCTTGGCTGTTGGGCCCATGCACGCAGACATTTTTGGGAGGCAAGAAAGAATGACATGCAGCGTGCCGACTATGCGCTCGCACAGATACAGTTGCTTTATGACGTGGAGCGTAAGGCTGACGATGAACGCCTGACTTACGAACAGAGGGCTGAACTTAGGGCACGTCTTGCATATCCCATACTTGTGCGCTTCGAGAAATGGCTGGTCAATGAATATCCCAAAGTAATGAAAGACAGTCCGATCGGAAAAGCCATAAAATATACATACGGAAGGTTCGACAAACTCTCCAGGTACCATCTGGACGGTCGTTACAGACCGGATAATAACGAGATAGAAAATAAAGTGCGGCCTGTCGCGTGCGGCAGACGTAATTACCTGTTCTGTGGCAATAATGATGCCGCTGAAGATGCGGCGGTGCTCTACTCGTTCTTCGGCTGCTGCAAGGCTGCCGGGGCTGACTTCCGCACGTGGCTGATCTACTTCCTTGAACATATACATGATTATGACGATGACTACTCGATGGATCTGGCCGAATTGTTACCTGACAATCTGTTATCCAAGGGCAAGATATTATCCGTTACGTCACCGGAATCTCCCAAGAAAGACTCCTGATACCTTCGTAAATCTCGCCTAAACACGGGAAAACTACCGTTTTATGCCAATCAAGACGGGAAAATAGGGAATAAAGTGCCGTTTTTATCTTCATTATCCCCGATAAATAGGGAAAATAAGGGAAAGAATACCCTTTTATACCAATTATGGCGGGAAAGTAGGGATAAAAATATCGCTTTATCACATTTGTCACAGGAAAATAAGGGGCAAAGGGGAAAAACTTCCTTTTATCCGCTCCATTAGTAGGGATAATATCAATTACTATAGAACCCGCACATCTTTGGGTTGAATTGATGTAACAATAAATCATAGAACGATAAAATGAATAAACGACATTATGAACATACGTTACCCAATATACGAGGGAGTTTATCGAATACTTAC
>NZ_JAMOKM010000045.1:0-2867 GCF_023656665.1 Parabacteroides sp. B2-S-102
GGGGGGGTTACATACCCATGCCGAAACCCCTGCTTCTGGTGATTTGCTTGAGTAGGTCTTTTCCCTCTTCCATAGCTTTCGATATGTTCGGGAAATGATGTCTTAAAGTCTCCAGTTGTTCGGAATTGAACAAGTCTTTCATCTTACCAAGTTCTTTTTTCAATTCCTTGGTTTCGGTCTTTAGTTCTTGGTTCTCCGTTCTTAGTCGGTTACTGGTTGTCCTTGCATTGTCCATTTGCTGTCTATAATACTCCTTGTCGTTCTCGGCTTTGAATACCTTTGTGCCGTTTCGCTCTTTTTCAAGTATAGCCTTTCCCAGTCTATCGGATAGCTGTTCATTTTCCCCCTCTAAAGCCTTTATTTTGGCTTTTAAGGCATCTTTTTCCCTATCGTTAACCGTTTTCCCTATCAAGCCGTAAAACTTCTCTGAAGCCTTAGAAATGAGTTTTTGGACGTTTTTCTTTGTTTCAATGGAACGTAGTTCTTTCTGAAGCTGAAGAAGCTGGTTTTGCACGTCCTTGTGCTTGTCTAACGCACTGGATATATCGTTGGATAGTTCCTGAAGCTGTTCTTTCGCACATTCGGTCTTGTACTGCATAGCCGATAAGTGTTTGCGGTCAGAAGAAGCACCACGTTCCATGCCCAGTGCTTCAGATGCTATAGTTTGGAGTTCTGCCATGTCATCACGCGATAAGCGCACACTCTTCCCGTTCGGCTGCGTCCAATCGAAAACTACATGGGCGTGAAGGTTAGGTGTCCATTGCTTTGCGTTCATGTATCCTTCGTCCTTGTGTATATGGATTTGAAACGCTTCAATACCGAAACGTTCCTTGCAGACCGCAGCGAATTGCTGGAGTTCCTGCATGGTGGTTTCTTGCTTGATTACTATTACCCCCTCCCGTATGGGTGCTGCTTTAGTCTGCATCTTCTGCCCAACCGTATCGAAATATCTCTGTTTCGCACTCTCCAGCCGATGGGAGATGCTATCTCCAACCCAGCTTTCATTCAAATGACTAAGTTCCGGACGAACATAGTCCAACTCTTTTTCCCTAAAGTTGTGAATCTCGCTCCCCGGCTTCACTGCTTGTACATGAATACTTGTTGCTCCCATAAGTTAACATTTTTGTGACAATCGATAACAGCCGGTGACAGCCGGCTGACAGGGGGTTAAGGGGGCTTGTCCCCTTACACACGCACCCTTTAGGGTGCTAGTGTGCTATCACCATACTGCATAGGTGCGAAGTTAGTGAATGTTTTGTAAATGCACAAATAAAGGGAAAAACATTTGGAATTGCGATGATAAAGCATTACCTTTGTTGCTGACCAAACGGTAGCTGACCGATACGGGAGAGTTACCAAAATACAAGCCGCTGGAGTTAATTGACGGATATCCGACATCTCCAGCGGCTTTATTTTCGCCTATCCGCTTCGTCTAGGCTATACCAGTACCCCCATTAGAAGTGTCCCCCAAAGATACTAATTTTCTACTGATTTGATAGATTTTCCCCCATATTCTTGGACATTTTTCCCCCATGAGGTTATCTTTGTAAAGTGAAAGAGAAACCCATAAACGGGGGTAGATTGGATGCTGGGAAGCATAGACAATCGGGGTAAGGTTAGCGAACCTTGCCTTTATCCCCCATTATAACTTTACATAGAGGAACTTTATCCTATCCCCCTCCCGTCCCCCAAGGGGGGAAGCGACCAAACGGCAGCTTCGCTCAATGGAGTGTTACTCTGAACTGAAACCTAAAGATAGCTGGCGTTCATCTTCTTCAGCTTTCTTTTTAGTTGATAGAGATTTTTTCCGAACGTATGTTTTGGTAAAAGAAACTCTATCCCCATTGAAAACTATAAGGGGATTGATGAACCATAAGTTCTCGTTTATACCTCTGGCTATAATCTCCGCTTTAACCAGTTCTGCAAGCCCTCGATAAACTGTACCTTTGCTTGTATATTTCGTATATTCAAGACAATCTTCTAGGATAAACATTATCATATCATTCTTGGGTTTCATACAAGTCATGATATAGCCAAATACCCTTATTGCGGCTTGTGAAAGGTCAAAAAATGCAGCAAAATTGTTCAGATAGAGTTTTGCAAATTGTTCTTCATCTACTTCTATCTGTCGAATAAAGGAAGTTCGGAACACTTCTCCTGTATCTGTATCAGCAACGGCAACAACTGCTTTTTTGTCACTTCCTGTACTGCTCTTATATTTTTTAACAACATGATTTTCAATATCTTCTATTGCTTGCTTCATGAATGGATTTTCCTTATTCCTTTGGAAGTCGGATAATTTTAGTTCGTTTTTTGCCATGGTATATTATTCTATTAGTTCGATTTTTCGCCTACAAATATAGACTGTCAGTCCAACAAAAATAAACACATAGTTCGATTTTTAACATGATTTATTGAACTCTGAGTTCAAGCTAGATTGAACTGGCAGTTCATACAGTGTGAACTAGCCTATATTGATTATCAATTACTTAGCTTATGTTGTTTCTTATAGTTCTTAATACACCCCCAAAACAGCACAAAATCAGCCACTTAAAAATCATCGGTCGGGGAGCGCCCAGCGGCAAGGGGCGGGACCACCCGTCCCGACGAGCGCCCACACCATAAACTTTTTTTCGGATAAGCACACAACCGTTTTTCGAACCCTGCAAAATGTTTTCTGAATCCGAACGGCGTAACACTCCATTGAGTGAAGCTGCCGTTTGGTCGCTCCCCCTTTGGGGGCGGGGGGGGTTACATACCCATGCCGAAACCCCTGCTTCTGGTGATTTGCTTGAGTAGGTCTTTTCCCTCTTCCATAGCTTTCGATATGTTCGGGAAATGATGTCTTAAAGTCTCCAGTTGTTCGG
>NZ_JAMOKM010000046.1:0-2471 GCF_023656665.1 Parabacteroides sp. B2-S-102
TCCCTCATCTTCGACGCCGCATGGAATGCTCCCCTACCATGTCTTGCGACATCCACGGCTTCGGCAGATCGTTTATGCCCGATTATTATCCACGCCAGATCGCTCGACTAGTGAGCTGTTACGCACTCTTTAAATGAATGGCTGCTTCCAAGCCAACATCCTAGCTGTCTCTGCGATCCGACCTCGTTAGTTCAACTTAACGATCATTTGGGGGCCTTAGCCGGTGGTCTGGATTCTTCTCCTCTCGGACACGGACCTTAGCACCCGCGCCCTCACTCCCTGTAAATATATATCGCGCATTCGGAGTTTATCTGGACTTGATAGGCGGTGAAGCCCTCGCATCCAATCAGTCGCTCTACCTCACGATATACTATAAAGAGGCTGCACCTAAATGCATTTCGGGGAGTACGAGCTATCTCCGAGTTTGATTAGCCTTTCACCCCTACCCTCAGCTCATTGGAAAGCTTTTCAACGCTTACCCATACGGTCCTCCAGTTGGTGTTACCCAACCTTCAACCTGGCCAAGGGTAGATCACTCGGTTTCGCGTCTACCCCCCCCGACTGGCCGCCCTGTTCAGACTCGCTTTCGCTTCGGCTCCGTACCTTAGGTACTTAACCTTGCCGGGGAAGGTAACTCGTAGGTTCATTATGCAAAAGGCACGCCGTCACGTCATTACGACGCTCCGACCGCTTGTAGGCAGACGGGTTCAGGGTCTATTTCACTCCCCTGCTCGGGGTTCTTTTCACCTTTCCCTCACGGTACTGGTTCGCTATCGGTCTCTCGGGAGTATTTAGCCTTACGGGATGGGCCCCGCTAATTCACGCAAGATTTCTCGTGCCCCGCGCTACTCAGGATACCACTAGGCTTCAATCGTCAGTCGTGTACGGGACTATCACCCTCTACGGTCGCCCTTTCCAAGGCGTTCCACTTGACTCTATCTTGCCACGTCGTGGTCCTACAACCCCCGTGTCGCCTAGACGACATGGGTTTGGGCTCTTCCGTGTTCGCTCGCCACTACTTACGGAATCATTGTTTATTTTCTCCTCCTATGGGTACTTAGATGTTTCAGTTCCCCACGTTCGCCTCCCTTTCGGGATGACAGGCCTTCAACCTGCCGGGTTGCCCCATTCGGATATCCCGGGATCAAGGGCTATTTGCGCCTCCCCCGGGCTTTTCGCAGCTTATCACGTCCTTCGTCGCCTCCGAGAGCCAAGGCATCCACCGTCTGCCCTTGCTTACTTTCTCTCACCTCGCACTTGACGCACGGGTTGATATATCTTAAGCTCGCTCTACTTGTTTCTTCTTTTTGATGTCCAACATGTCAAAGATCCTCTTTCCCTCGCGGGATGTGTGGAGAATAACGGATTCGAACCGTTGACCCTCTGCGTGCAAGGCAGATGCTCTAGCCAGCTGAGCTAATCCCCCTCATTCGGAGTAGTCCCAGGCAGAGTTGAACTGCCGACCTCTACATTATCAGTGTAGCGCTCTAACCAACTGAGCTATAGGACTGTCAACTTTGCCAAGACTTACGTCCCAGCGTCATTTTCTCTCTTTTTGACCGGCCTCCCGGTCTGTAAGATCTATATATAAACATAATCTCAACAGCAGCACAAGGGGATCAATACCTCGTATGACCTCGGTACGGAATCCTGAAGCTCCAGAAAGGAGGTGTTCCAGCCGCACCTTCCGGTACGGCTACCTTGTTACGACTTAGCCCCAGTCACCAGTTTTACCCTAGGCCGATCCTCGCGGTTACGGACTTCAGGTACCCCCGGCTCCCATGGCTTGACGGGCGGTGTGTACAAGGCCCGGGAACGTATTCACCGCGCCATGGCTGATGCGCGATTACTAGCGAATCCAGCTTCACGGAGTCGGGTTGCAGACTCCGATCCGAACTGAGACGTGGTTTGGGGATTCGCTCCCTGTCGCCAGGTGGCCTCCCTTTGTCCACGCCATTGTAACACGTGTGTCGCCCCGGATGTAAGGGCCGTGCTGATTTGACGTCATCCCCGCCTTCCTCGCAGCTTACGCTGGCAGTCCCACCAGAGTCCTCAGCATCACCTGTTAGTAACTAGTGGCAAGGGTTGCGCTCGTTATGGCACTTAAGCCGACACCTCACGGCACGAGCTGACGACAACCATGCAGCACCTCGCAAACGGCTATTGCTAGAAAAGGTGTTTCCACCTCGGTCCGAATGCGTTCAAACCCGGGTAAGGTTCCTCGCGTATCATCGAATTAAACCACATGTTCCTCCGCTTGTGCGGGCCCCCGTCAATTCCTTTGAGTTTCACCGTTGCCGGCGTACTCCCCAGGTGGATCACTTAACGCTTTCGCTGTGCCGCTTACAGTGTATCGCAAACAGCTAGTGATCATCGTTTACTGCGTGGACTACCAGGGTATCTAATCCTGTTTGATCCCCACGCTTTCGTGCATCAGCGTCAGTCATGGCTTGGCAGGCTGCCTTCGCAAT
>NZ_JAMOKM010000047.1:0-2368 GCF_023656665.1 Parabacteroides sp. B2-S-102
TATGTTACTTGCGGACAGTCATATCACTATGGTAGTCGGGGTTGACGTCCATGTGACGACAGCTCCCCCTTTCAATCCCATCCACCCTTACATAGGTATGGTGATGGACCCCGCCGACTACATACCGTTCCTCGGCACGAACGTGAGCGTGAACGGGCTGAAGCGCGGCGTCTCGGACACGGGCGGCATGATTATCCCCCTGATGCACATCCCGCTTGCCGGACCTTTCGCCATGGCTTCGATGATCGGGCACGAGAGCATGAACTTCTTCGCCTCGCAGACCGTGTTCTGCGACGGCAGCCGCATGAGTCCGAAGGGTCACATGGTGATGACGTGCAACGACGTGGGCATACCGCTGTCGGCAGGCATAGGCAAGAACAAGGCCGGAAAGACACGGCTCATACCGAGCCTTTTCGCCCCGACCTCCTTTTCCCTCCCTGTCCCCACGGGCAAGCCCGTCATGGTGGGCGGCCCCTATGTCCCCGACTGGGGCGGAATGCTGACGGGACTCGCGGCGAGCATAGGGTTCAGCTCCCTGATGAAGCTCGGAGGCAAGGGACTTGGCAAGGCACTAAAGACATTCAACCACAAAGTTCTCAAGAATACCAACATACAGAAGCGCTTCCCCTCGACGAAGAAGCTGAGCGCATACTTGTGCAGGAACGGCTTCGAGCCTGTGAACCTCGTTAACGGAGTTGTGGTTTACGAGGGCACGGACTTCGGCTTCCCGTCACCGCTTCCGCTGGAATGGAGCCGGGCATGGTACTCCGATTCGGAGTACGAGGGCTGGCTGGGCCATGGCGTACACTGCTGCTATGACCGCACGGTGGAAAGTTTCGAGGACGAGGGCGTGACGATGCTCCGCATGGAGGACGGCCGTGCCGTCGCTTTCCCGCCGATAGCACCGGGCGGAGAGTTCTACATGCGCACGGAACGCACGACGCTGCGCCGCACCGAAAAAGGCTACGAGGCATACAGCCATGACAGCCTGCTCACATACCGCTTCGACATACGGGACGGCGGCGCGTGGCGCATGACGCGCATAGAAAACCCCGACGGGCTTCACATACAGCTCCGTTTCAGCAACGGCAGGTTCTCCGGATTGAGCGACCCTGCCGGACGCACGGTACGCGCCGCCACCGACACGAAGGGACGCGTCACGAGCCTGTCGTTCGTCACCGGCAAGGGAGAAGAGCGTCTGGTGTCGTACACCTACGACGAATCCGGCAACATGACGGGCATCACCGACGCCATGGACAAGACCACGGAGATGTCGTATAGCGGCCACCTGATGACGGAGAAGACCGACCGCAACGGCGACACCTACCGCTGGGAATACGACAGCAAGGGACGGTGCGTCCATACCTATGGCACGGACGGCATGATGGAGGGGCGTATCGAGTACCACCCGTCCGAAGGCTACAACCTCGTGACCGACTCCACGGGCGGCACGACCACCTACCGATATACACCCGACCAGCTTGTGACCTCCGAGATCGACCCGCTCGGCAACGAGACGCGCCACAGCTACACGGACTTCATGGAGCCTTACCGCACCATCGACCCAGAGGGCGGCGTCACGGGCTACAGTTACGACAATGACGGCAACCTCACCGGTGTCACGTACCCCGACGGCAGCGGCGAGATGTACATATACGACGACAAGGGACGGCTGAGCATCCACGTGGACCGTGAGGGCGGCAAGACCGTCCGCCTGTACGACACGGAGCGTCCGCACCTTGTCAGCCGCTTCATAGACCGTGACGGCGGCGTCACGGAGTTCACCTACGACAGCCACGGCCAGCCCGTGGGCGTCGGCAAGGGAGACCGCCGCTCCGAACTGTCCTACGACGGCTCGCTGAACCTCGTGTCATGGCACGAGGACGGAAGGCTGCTCGGCGGCTGGAAGCATGATGCCAGGGGCAGGCTCATCGAGCGAAGCTCTCCCGGCAATCGCACGGAGTTCTACGTGTATGACGCCCTGGACCGCCTGCGGCGCATAGACGCCCGTGACGGTAACGTCATACACCTCGGCTACGACAGCTACGACAGCATCACGGAGGCGCGTGACGCGCGACGCCATGTCCGCATGGGCTACAACTCCGTGGGGAGCATGACATGGCGCGAGGAAGGCGGGAACAGGGTGAGCTTCCGCTACGACGGGATGGACCGCCTGCGCGAGGTGGTCAACGAGGCCGGTGCCGGGTATGTCTTCAGGCGCGACCTTGCGGGCAACGTATCGTCGGAAAAGGACTACGGCGGCATAGAGCGCATATACCACAGGGACGGTTGCGGACGTGTGACACGCATAGATCGTCCCGGGGGGCGCAGCACCGCCTACACATACGACACCATGGGACGCGTGCTC
>NZ_JAMOKM010000048.1:0-1829 GCF_023656665.1 Parabacteroides sp. B2-S-102
ATGTAGTCGGCGGGGTCCATCACCATACCTATGTAAGGGTGGATGGGATTGAAAGGGGGAGCTGTCGTCACATGGACGTCAACCCCGACTACCATAGTGATATGACTGTCCGCAAGTAACATAGTATAATAAAAAAATAATCGGCACTATGCGTACATTATTGGTTTTGATTCAAGTAATTTCATTAACTTTTACTTAATTCAATTTCCTCAAGAACTGGAGAAAAATCAAGTTTTTCTCCACCTTTAGTTATTTTCCCAGACTGATATCTAAGCATTAAAGAATATGGAGTAATGCCATTATTATCTGCAATAAACGGATCAATTCCTTTTTTGACTAAATTTAATAATAATTCTTTATCTCGTGGATGAAATTGTAAAGCTATTCTTAGAGCATTCTTACCTACTTTATCAGTTGCATTAGAATCAATTTTCGGATCATTTAGCAAAAAATTTATCATCTCCGTATTATGAGCACGAATTGCAGCAAATAATGGTGTTGAACCATTATTGTCTTGTTGATTAATGTCTGCGCCTAAATCAATCAGTTTTTTTGCAAATTCATTCTTTCCCTCTTCTATTGTATTTGTCAAAAAACTACGACCATCTCTATCGACGCTATCTATACCATATTTTTTTAGAAACTTCTCTATATTTCCAAAATCCTCTTGTAATATAAGAGGATATAATTGAGTGTCATCAAATCTATTCATATTTTATTGCAATTTATTTACACGTTGTTTTTGTCTTCGGTAATTCATGTCTATGACTCATGTTTTCTGAAGGATCTTCAATTTGGTATAAATTTGGATCGTTCATTCTGTCATTAAACTGCTGTTGAGTTAACCCTTCTGCTTCAGCTTTAGCTTTCTCTCTCCAGAACTCATGCCCCGGTCTATGTCCCAAATGGTATTCTCCTTCTGCTATACTATAACTTCGACGTTTACCACCTTGTATTTGGATATCTGGGTTATTGGCATCAACAAATCGTCCATCAACTACATCTGCATCTAATTCTACTGATTGTCTGGTTGATTTTCTTATATATGGCCGTCTTAAATATAATCCAAAAATATCCAACCATGTGTTCACATCCTGCACATACCCGTAGAGTGTCGGGTTGTTTCCCGCCAACCCGATGGGGTCAGAAGAAATGTACATACCCATATCCGGTGAGTAGTACCTGAACCTGTTGTAATACAGCCCCGTTTCTCCATCCTCGTACTGTCCCTGATAGCGGAACGGCACGAGCGTTCGGTCCCCATGGCATTCCGCCACCTTGCCGTACACATCCAGCAGCATCTCCCAGACAAGCTCTCCCTTGCTGTTGTATGCCTGCGTCGGCGTACCCAGGTAGTCATGCACTATCGTGTAGCGTTCCCCGTCCGTGACCTTCGCCACAGGCGTGAACGACGTTCCGTCATACACCCATGTCACAAGACCCTCCGGCTTCTCCGTGCCGTCGTATTCCTTGCGCCCGGTCTCGTCCGTGACGAGCCTCGGTTTCCGGACTTCGTCGGTGTCCCATTCATGCAGCACCACATTGCCGTCCCAGCCGAAACGGTGTACGTTGTTGCCCGTCCTCTTTGACACCCGTCTGCCGAGGGCGTCATAGCCGAACATGACCGTCCTTCCGTCGGGAGTCCTCACCCCGGCAAGCATACCGTTGGCCTGCCACTCGTAGCAGGTGTCACCCGGCTGCCAGCAGGCGAACGGGTCGGTCTCAAGGCTGTTGTCCTTGTTGTCGGCATCATCCGCAGAGAACAGCATACCGAGCCATCCTTTCTTTCCGGTATGCCCGTTGTTTTCCGGAACGGACACATTCCTGCG
>NZ_JAMOKM010000049.1:0-1657 GCF_023656665.1 Parabacteroides sp. B2-S-102
TCTTCTATGGAACACATGCATTGCCAATTTCTATATGTGTGCCTGTAATTCGTTCTAATTCACGTTTGTATCTTGTAATCCGTTTTTCGAGTAATACTTTCTCGTCTATACCTACTCTTTCCGGATTATAAGTTGTTTGGTTTGCAACCATGGCAAAGAATATCTCGGCTACCTTGTGGGCAGTGGCAATGACTGCGGCTTTACCTCCGGCCCGTGAACGTATTCTGCGGTAGAAGTTCCCCAATTGGTTCTTCGCATTGGCGAGCGAAGAAGCGATACTTCTAAAAATCAACCCGACATTGTTCCGACGGTGTGGCACGTGGCTTGATATTCTTTTTCCTCCTGATATCTTGGTGTTCGGTGAGATGTTGCACCAACAGCAGAACTGTTTGGAAGACGGGAACTTCCGGGTAAAGTCGTGCCCCAGTTCACTCATCAGTTCAAGTGCGGTCAGGTGGCTTATGCCCGGTATCTCAAAAACGTTCACTCCCCACATTTCGTATGCTTTCCTTTCCACGTCGAAGCTCACGGTATGCCTGGTCTTTTTATAATCGCGGCGTTTTTTTGCCGGGCTATATGAAGTATCTTCCACTTTGGCAACCTCCGCACGGTAGTTTTCCATGAGTTTCTCCAGTTCTGCATCGCACTCGCCAAGTTGGGTACAATAATGTTTGAAAGTATCATAGTTTTGTCTGAGGACAAACATGAGGTCTTCTTCCCAGTTGCCCTCAAGTGCCTTGGCTATTTCCTCTTTCGGGGTTTTGCACTGGATGTCAGCCAATTCCGCAAGTTTCTTGGGGTCACGTTCACCTGCAAGAATGGCCTCGATGATACGTATGCCGGATTTTCCCGTGATGTCAGACAGGACAAGCGTAAGTTTTATATTCATCTGCTGCATGGCTTTCTGCATACGCAGGACCATGCTTGAGGCTTCACGGGAGAGGGTGTCACGATGACGGGTAAGTGTCCTCATCCGTTTGGCGTCGTTGTGCGGTTGGAAACTTGCCTTGAGCAACCCGTACTGGTGCAGCAACATCAGCCATTCGGCATCCGACTCGTCGGTTTTCCTCTCCGTTATGTTCTTCACATCCCTTGCGTTGGTCAATACGACATCCAGCCCGTCCTCCTGAAGACGACAGAACAGCGGTATCCAGTACACCCCGGTGGATTCCATTGCGACTGTCTTTATGCCACATTCCCTAAGCCATGCCGAGATGGCATGCAGGTCGGATGTATATGCTCCGAACGCACGGTTGTTGTCCTTGGAGCGGTCAGCAGGGATGCAGACCTGCATGATACCGTCCGCGATGTCTATCCCAGCCGCATCGGGATTGACTATCCGAAGTTCCGCACCTTTGGCGCTCTTGACTTTTTTTGCTTTCTTTGCCATGGTAATATCGTTACTCTTGTTGATGGATAAATGGCATAAGCCATGTCCTGTCGATGAGCATTCTTCTATACGGCCTCTGACGACCAATCTTCGATTCGCAGGACAAGGAGCCATACTCTTTTGTGGGATTGAAAACCCAAGAAAAAAACGGCTTGCTTCTTATGCCTACAGCAAAGGTAACTAAAAACGTTTCTGCCGCCATAGGCGGCGGAAACGTTCTGTGTTCCACTCTGATTTCAATCAAGACAAAGGCTTGGCTTTACTCTT